>BOKX01000005.1 GCA_016861205.1 Patescibacteria group bacterium | reverse complement strand
AGAGGCTGTCTCAAAAGTGAGATGGCCTCTTTTTTTTAATATGGTGAAGGCAACAAAGTGATTTTTGGTAATAAAAAAATTTTGAGCTGCTATCAGGCAGCCCACTTGGCCAGGTTGTGCGCCAGGGCGAGTAATCCTGTTTCAATCTCCACCTTATCTAAACCTTTGAGCATGAACCGTTTAAAGTTCTTGTTGTGCTTGATGTTGCCGAAAATGGGTTCCACGTCTGCCGGTCTTCGCTTGCGATAGGCTATGCCTTGTTCACTTTTTAACCGCTCATCGGCTTGCTGTTTGAGCTTTCGCAAACGGTGGTTGATGGCCACCACGCGGTTGCCCTTCTGCTGATGACATTGCTGTAGGAGTGGACAACCTTTGCACTTAGTGGCCTGGTACTTTATCATCTTCTGTTTAAAGCCATTGGCGGTGGTGCGATGGGTTTCTCCGATGGGCTTCATGGGTTTACCCGAAGGGCAGATCATCATATCACGTTCTTCATCATAGATAAGATTATCGCTCCTGAAAGTGTCAACGTGCTTACGGTGCAGCGAGCGATCGAACTGATTGTGTTTGATATAGCCTTCAATCTTACGATTCACAAGCATCTGATAATTTTCTTCCGAACCATAGCCGGCATCGGCAACTACTACCTGAGGGTACTGTTTATATAATTTCTTAAATGAATCGATATGGGTTTTGAGTGTGGTGGTATCGGTGGGTTTTTGGTGGAGGCTATAATTGACAATGTATTGATTGTGGCTGGAGAGTTGAACGTTATAGGCAGGCTTGAGTTGCCCGTTGCGCATGTGGTCTTCTTTCATGCGCATGAAGGTAGCATCGATATCGGTCTTGGAGTAACTGTTGCGCTTGCCTAACAATTTTTCATGATGCTTATACCGCTTCATGTTTTGGGGCCAGTTATTTTTGGCGTACTGTAACTTCTGCTTCACTTTTTTGGATACTGCTTTTCCTTCCAGCGCCTTGTCAATCTTTTCAATGACCTGTTTTACCTGTGTGGCACTCACCGGTGCAAAACTCGCAGGGGCTTCATCTTTTAATTCTTCGACAGCTACCCGCTCGGCATACGCCCACAGTTCCTTTAACTGCTCCTCCATTTTGCTTTTGTTGGTCTTGATGGCATTGCCCCACACAAAGGTGTAGCGGTTGGCCTGGGCTTCTATCTTGGTGCCATCGGTGAAAACTTCTTTCAAACTCAAATGGCCGGCCTCCACCAATAGTTCTACTACTTGACCAAAGACTGTTTTCAATACATCTTTCAGGCGTTCACTGCGGAAGCGGTTGATGGTATTATGGTCTGGCTTGTTCATGCCCGCCAGCCACATGAAGTGGATATTTTCTTTCAGGGCCGACTCCATCCTGCGCGAAGAGTACGTGTTGTTCAGATAACCGTACACCAAAACCTTCAGCAGCATGCGTGGATGATAACTGGAGGTGCCCCCGCCTTTGAACTTCTTCAACAAGGGGTCAATATTGATCCGGTCGATCACCTGGTTGACAACGCGTACCGGATGGTTTTCCATTATGAGTTCCTCCAGGCTGGGAGGCAACATCATCACCTGGTTGGGTGTGTAGTCCTTAAATACTACTTTTGATTTAGCGCACACAGGCAAGATAGCGACTTGCACTAAAAGAGGAATGCTTCGGCTTCCTCTTTTTTTATCCCCAT
>BOKX01000004.1 GCA_016861205.1 Patescibacteria group bacterium | reverse complement strand
ATTCTTCGCAAAGATATACGGTTCTATTTCGTGTTGTAAAGGTCTTACCATTATCGGAACTGAAGTGAGGTCTTGAGTTCCACACATAGAACAACCCAAGCCTCGCCTTGTGACTATCCTGCTCCGACTCTCTGGATCTCTTCCCACAAACCTCCCCACCGTGCTGTCATAAAAGCGGGCGTGGAAGAAATACAATCCCGTAAACGGATCGATCCATTTTCCCGTCTGGTGTTCAGTAATGCCATTGGTGCGGGCGGTGGTCCATGCTGTTCCGGAGAAGGGATAGGTTGTCAGTTCATTCCCAAAAGCATCCTGGGTGAAGTAGTAGAGTTCGTTACCGCGTCCGGTGCTGTTGGCGTTGTAAATTGCGAGGACATTGCCGACTGCATCGTACGTATAAGTGTAGTCGTTGGTGGAGTCAGGCGTTGCATCATTATTGGTGTGCGTATACACCCGCTTGCCGATCAAAGCACCGAGCGATCCCGGCTTGTGGGTACTCACCTCAAGGGTCCGCCAGGGATCGTTGCCGTCAAGCGCTCCACCCGCTGTGTCGTACCTCTCATCCATGCGCAACAGGTTAAGACCGTCATACTCATAACGCTTCCAACTGGTAATGGTTGTCGAGAACGTCGGGCTGTATTCGATCCGCTCGGAGAGAACACTGTCGCAAGAGAGACAGTATCGGTAAGCCACTTTGCCGGCATATGTGTCGTTGGTACCAGTAAACCTCTCGGCCAAAGTCATCTGATTCCTCGGATTCCAGGTATAAACCCACTTTTCCTCTTTCACACCCGCAGATGTCTGTTTTTCCTTCGTGGTCAGATTGCCATCCGTATCATAAGTATACAACCACTTGCGATCGAGCGTGAGACCGTCAGTAGAATATTTATTCTGCTGGGTAAGTTGATTGAGGCCATTGTAAGTACAGGTCCACTTCAACCCGCTACCCACTGAATTGGTGACGAAGAACTCGTATTTCACCGTCCGGTTGCCGACCTTGTCGTAGGTGTACCGATGCTCGTACACAGAGGGCTTGAGTTCGGTGTTCATGTTCGACCACTGCGTGCTGACCACCTGGATATCAACATCCTCAACAGCCGCATCATCCGCCCAGGTCCCGGTTCCGTCGTTAAAATGCCACCAGGCGAGTGCCCCGCTTGGCAGTGAGGAGTAATTGGTATCCACGTTGAAGGAAGCTGGTACGGTGTTCCGGACCACCATCTCGGCCAACGAGGTCACCCTGCACTACCACGCTCAACAACCGAACCTCCAACCACATCGCTCTCGAAGAGGTGGTGAAGATACAGATCTGAAGCATCAACAAAGATGCCAAGGACAGGATCTTATTATCTAGGAGTATACTCCAAGGAATTCCCGAACAAAACTAGAAACGATATTGTCCTCACCATAGATTCGGAGCACTCGGAACTCAGGGTCACACCACAAGGCCGCACTCGCTCCCAATTCAGAAACTGAGATAATCTCGGGTGGAATCTTAGTGTTAGGATAAGACACACTCAACGCCTCGTTAGCAGTTATATAGTCGCACCTGGTCTTGACTTCAATCAACAACTTTCTCTCGTCCGGATAATCACTGTCAAGACATTCAAGTAGAACTCTAGGTTCTGAATAAATACCAACAAATACCTTCCTCAGAAAGAAAGGGAAGAGGGGTGATCTCTCCCTAGACAACCTGTAAACAAGGTTCAAAGATGACAAGTATCTCGCACTTGGTACCCTGCTTAGCAAACGCTTGCGGACAATCCAATAGTCGTTCCACCAAACCGAGTAGGCGGAGTGAACAACCCTCCCCAATAAATCAATATCACTCTTGAAGGCGCCATCTTCGATTCTAATGATGAAGTATCTCCCTGCTGTGACTTTAATTGCCAATGCTCGCTCCCTACTCAAACGTTACCCACCAGTGGTACTTTCCATGGAAGAGGTTCTCAATACCCCATTTCATGAACATCTTCCACCGCCAATCGGGTGGACCATAATGGACATGCCATGGACCATGGCCCCAATCCAAGGACACATTCCCAAAGGCCAGAAGGCATGCAGCTGCGCCAGCACTGGCTTGATAAGGATGTGCCTGTATGCTTTCCCACCAGCAGTTTACCACACACTCATAATCGGTACCGCAACCAGAAGCGCAACCAGACAACCAAGCACCATGAGTAGCGAAACACAGACCCCATTCGCAGATGGCAAACCATGGTACCAAACCATCTGGATCTACAAATATGGCTGGAGAATTCTTCGCAAAGATATACGGTTCTATTTCGTGTTGTAAAGGTCTTACCATTATCGGAACTGAAGTGAGGTCTTGAGTTCCACACATAGAACAACCCAAGCCTCGCCTTGTGACTATCCTGCTCCGA
>BOKX01000003.1 GCA_016861205.1 Patescibacteria group bacterium | reverse complement strand
CGTAATATTCGGTCAAGAGACACACGGGTCCGAGTTCGTTGTGGACGGTATCAATCATGCTCCCGATTTCTCTGGCAACCTGCGGCGCATCCGCATACAAAATTCCGTCCGTCTTGCCGCGCCACGCAACATGCGCCACATTGTTCCCATCCACCACCGCTACCGCCCAATGCGCGCTATATGCTATCACATCCTCGCTCAACGGACGCAGGTCCGCCCATGCGCGTCCGTCCCATTGGCGATAATATAACAAAAAGACAGTTGTGTGTGCGTCATCACACTGCAATCAACCGCCATCGCTGGCTAACGTGATTGCTTTCTAGTCAGAGACATGGCTTGATACAAATATTGACCTCGGTAATTGGAATTACAACTGAAGGTGGGGACGATGGACTCTCATTAATGAATCCCCCTAATCCGATGGATCGTTTGCTGAAACGGGAATCTTCCATCCTTGGAATCCAGACGGTCTCAATCCTCTTGGATTCCCCCGGTTGCCATTCAATCCGATGACCTACTTGATCTGGGTTTTCTTTGGACCAACTCCAAACTGTTTGGTTGTTGGGTGGCGCAACGATCTTGATATCCATGACGGGCTGCTCCACATTCTCAATGATCACGGGCTGCTGACCTTTATTGGTTACTGTAAAACGAATCTTGAGCGACTCGCCGGGCGCTATCTCACTCTGACTTGCTTCAATTTTTAGTGCAAGGGTCTTGTAATCTTTGATTCCCTCTTTCGGCGAATTGGACAAGCTTGAGCAACCTATCAGCAGGATGCCAAAGAGAAGCAGGGAAAAAAAACGGAGTTTCCAAACTTGAAGATTCATTGCGCACCTCTGATGGGAGAATGCTAAGGAACCACAATTGTGCAAGGTGGATCGGCAGATGGTTCTTGCTGAACTTCTACTCCCCATGTGTAGTCAAGATTGTAATTCGGGTTGTTATTGTTGACCAGAACTGCGATTCTCTCACAACCATCAAAGCGTGTTACCTTGAAGGAATAGGTGGTAAGACCTGGTTGAATGAAAGTTCCAGCTATAAAGCGATTTGGAGGGTTAGGACCATTGATAAAGTCTGTCACAGCCAAGGCACTTACTCGTGCCGCTTGAGCCAAATTTGCTGATGTGAGTAGATTAACAAAAACACGGAGAGTCACATTGCCTGGAGGCAGGTTTGTTGGAAAGAATTCGGTTGCACTTGCTCCAAATGGCTCTACCCGAGTTATATAGTTACCCTGCGAACTATTTCGCGGATATGCTTCAATCCGATCAACTCTAGTGCCTGCGTTGGGTATATGATTAGGATTCCCTTGAGGAAATTGATTGCCTTCCAGATCGCTACGTTCGAACTGTAGCCAATAGCGAAACAACTCCCACTCTGGTGCCGCTCTGGGGTTTCCTACGGGATTGAATACATCAAAATACAAGTTGACAGCGCGAGTATAAGTCCCGTCGTTAAGGAAATAATTATTCCATGTGAACTTGGGAAACTCGTTCCTCAGACTGGTGGCATACTGTTCTTGCAGAACCTGATCGATTGCCGCAATCATTCCGCCTGAGCCATTGTTGGCTTGATATTTTTCCCAAATTTGGCGAATGATGGTATCGGTGTTGGCGACTTTTTGTTCCAAGTAACTCGCAAAGATAAAGGAGCCATACGCTCTCGGATTGACATTCGCAAAGGGCTGTCCGGTCATGGCGAGATACGGTTGACTGAACAAACTATCCAGGTCGGCTGCATATTTGCCGCTCTCGGAATAGACCTTGGGCTCGGACCAAGTGGCTGTCGCTTCCATCCACCAACGTAGGTCCTCAGTCGTTGCCCAGGTACCGCCTTGCCCTCCGATGGGTGCGCTGGGAACGTATGTCCATTGCGCTGCATGAAAGAATTCATGTGCGGCTTGTGGACGCAGAAAATCAATCGGATTGTCCGCGTTGAATTGATCCGTTCGCGGAATATACATTTCATCGGGAAAGGTAACCCCAGTGGAATGAATGTTGCCGACGAACGGGTTGTTCGTCCAGATAGGACTGCTCGTGATAAATACCACGTAACGATCACTTGAGGGATCTTTAGGCACTCGATTCACCGGATAACCCATCGCGCTGAATTGAGCAGAACTCTTTTCCAGACTTGCACCCAATTCGACTGCATACTGTGGATAGCCGCTAAAAGCAGGGTTGTTGAGATCAGGATTGGTTTCGTTTGGCGCATTGTTGAGCCGTTGTGGTTCCTGAATGCTGCAGTCCTTCTCGATATGTTCGTTCAAGGTATTGGGAAAGGTCCGCGTATAGTAAATGCGAAAATTCTGCGTCTCGTAATATTCGGTCAAGAGACACACGGGTCCGAGTTCGTTGTGGACGGTATCAATCATGCTCCCGATTTCTCTGGCAACCTGCGGCGCATCCGCATACAAAATTCCGTCCGTCTTGCCGCGCCACGC
>BOKX01000002.1 GCA_016861205.1 Patescibacteria group bacterium | reverse complement strand
TATAAACAGCCTGCGCGTCTTAACGGTGACAGAAAGCCAACGTCGGATGAAAAATCTCAAGGCAATTACAGAGCGTGCCGGTGGAAGAAGTCGCTTTTGGTTTACATCACTTGAAGCTATAAGCGCTGAAAGCGCTGAAAGCGTGCTATTTCATTCCATTTGGCATGTAGCCCAACGTTCAGAAACACAATCTCTTTTGGAAGACACAAACCTGTGAAAAAGGGTCGCCGCAAGCAGTGGCAACCCCTTTCAATACGCGCCCTCAACTCAAGTACATCTCTGTTCGCCCAAAAATGAAAGAGAGGATTATCGCCGGGCAGAACGCCGATAATCACCAGCGACACTTGTGCGTGTGTCACTGTTTGAGAGTAGAAATGCGTATCATTACGATATAGCACAATTAGAAGAGCGCTTCTATTACGAAAAAGACCGCTTTGCCCCTCTTTACTGCGTTTCCTCAATCTGCTATTGTGCAGAGGAGCGCACATGCAAAATCAGTCAACACCTTCCTCAATTTCAAGTATTTTTGTCTCACAACTGCTCCCAGATGGTAGTTATATTGTTCGGCGTAGCTCGCAGGAAATCGAGGTTTGGGGCGTGAACCTGAGCGATCATTATACGATCCGTATCGAATCAACTGATGAAGCAAAAATGGACGTTATCTATTTGGGAAACACGCTATCTTCACTCAAGCACTAAGGATGTATGTCATGGATTGAAAAGAAACAGCGCACAAGCCTTGATGACCTTCCTATTCACGGCTTGCACTACCTTGACGGCGCTCTGCTTGCGCGATTGTTTGCCCTCAAGTACGCCGAAGCACAAACCCCCTTCTTTAACCCCGATTGGCTCAAAGAACAGAAACTTCCCCAAGTGCAGTTCCCATCAGGAATGACGTTTGATATTTGGGAGACGAGCAGCCCTGAAAGTGGAGGCATCATTCATATCTACGGTGAGATGGACTTGCCGTACTTTGATACCCGTGACCGCGCATGGGAGCAGGCAAACGATATTGCCGAGCAGGTCGGCTACCTTGCTCGAAAGCAGGGAGAGAACCAGCTTGAAGTGATCGGACATGATGCAGGTGAACACTTCCTGATTACCTACGACAATCAAGAACGCCGGATTGCTGATATTGCGCAGGTGAAGCGCGAGGAGCGAGAGCCATACCAGCACCACCGCGAGCCACTCCTTGACCAAGCCAGCAGAGAACGCTTACCCAAGCTCTATGCTAATGAAGAAATTGGACTTAACGCACTCGCGCAGGTCAAGTTCTTTACCCCAAGTAGCAACTGGACATGGTATGCCAGTGAAGCGAGCGCGGCCATGAAGGACGGCACGTATAAATCGCTCAACGATGTAGACCCAGATGATCCAGAAATCGAAGATGTGATCTTTTTCGGGCTTGTTGATGGGTTTGAACTGGAACTTGGCAACTTCTCACTGTCCGAATTAGAAAGCGTCGGTGGGGGGCTGACGCTCCCCATTGAGCGCGACCGGCATTTTATTCCGACTACGCTTAAGGAACTTCAAGACACGCATCGCAACGAGCGGAATAACGACGACTCGTTACCGTTTTAGCTATGAAAGAACGTTCTAACCCCTGCTTTTCCTTTACCGAGCGCGAGAAGCTCTACGACAATATCTCCCATACTCGGCTTATGGCATTGGTCATGCAGCCGGATGTAGACATTCATGAAGTAAAAGAAGACAGCAACAGCTTTGGCGAATATTTGTTTGTGACGGTGAGTTGTCGCAGTGAGCATCCCAAGAAGCTCTATACCTTTTGGGGGCTTGGATACCATGAATATCGTGAGCGTTGGATTACGGATAGTTGGCAGTGGTATCAAAGCCAGCAAACCGCCGCGAAAAAATCCACTATGCACAAAGAAGAAGCCTTAGCCCAGATCAAAGAGAGGGAAGCGTTTGTTCGGGCGAATGCTACCCCAACGCGACAGTCACGCCAAGCACAACTCTATGAGCTTATAGCTGATTTGACCGACGAAGACGGCGCACTTTCTGAACTTGAAGACATGGGATGGGTGTTTTTGTTTAGCAACGATGAGGAGGGGAATGAATGATGAGCGACAGAAACTTACCCCCGAAGAATTACTTCAAACGAAAGACCGTGTTTTGGAGCAGTGGCGAATGCTACCATCGGAACACCAAGCCACCATGTTGTTGGTACTCTTAAAAGAGATTGATAGCGCCAATATGAATGACTGGACAAGAAGCGCTATAGCTACTCTGTATACGTTCGCAGAGCAAACTCAACCGATAATGTCGATACCTCTTGTTACCCGCGAGAAAATTGCACAACTCGATATGCCTGAACAGGAGCTTGCTACACTAACCGATGAAGATTTGAATGCAATAGCCGGACGCATCGAAGCGGCATTTAGTCATGAAGAGTTTTGGGATGAGCTATTTCATCAAGCTCTTAAATTTCACACGGAACAAGTGTTGATTGCGAAACGCTCAAAGCCATTCTAATTGAGTTCACCTGTAGCCAATTACATAGTCGATGACCGTAAGGGCATCATATTCGCCAATCTAGAGGTGCTTTCGCCGCTAGACACCTTAGAGCCAGAATGGTAGCGTATTTTTTATCCTATTTTCATTTCTCGCCGGAGGTGAGTGCAACATACGGAACAGAAAGCTCGCCCATATCATCCTGTCTTTACCGCTGAGTGGGTTGTTGCACCTAATATTCCATCCGACACCATCCCTTCCGCAGAAGCAACTCCCTCAGCCAAGCCTGAGACCCTTTCGCTAGATTGTGAATCAGAATCTCGCTATACAACGCAGTGGCGAGGAAATGCGACCCTCGAAGACATACTAACTGATAAAAATGTGCAGAATGTTGCTTTTGCCAAAATGCGTTCCTTCGGATACACCGATCAAGATGCTGAAGATTGTTTTCAACTCGGTTCAATCAACTTTTGGAAAACACTCAAAGGCCAGCCGACATTGTTGTGTGATAAACGCGCTGCTTGGGTCGGTGTCTGGATTGCATTATCGGGAAGCCGCAGGGCACTGTGGAAGCATAAAGCAAGAAATATCCCTCTTGATGGCGTATACCACTACGGTAGTAATCGTCCAGAGCGATGGGCGGGTTTTGCTACTCGTGTTGATGAACAAATCGACTTTGAACTATTGATGAGTACCCTAGCGCAGCAATATGATGGCGATCCCCTCAAGTTATATGCGCTCTATTCGCTGACCACAACGGTCAAAGTGAAAGATGTAGTATCCCTTGCCGGTGTAGATAAGAACACGTTGCTCACAGCACGAAATATCGTCAAAACCGACGTGCGAAATCTCTTGGAACAGGACAGGGAAGTAGATGTTTCTCAAGAGATGATAATCCAACAGATACGGCGAGGAGAGCATCTTGAGTGCGTCACGCGGGTAGCAGAGCGGGTGATCGACAATCAGCGTCTTCTCTTGGCTCTCTACATTGTGACCACTTCGGCAAAACGAAAAGATGTCACGAAGCTCTTTAGTATCGGCATCACTTGGTTTCGCCGTGAAGTGCAGCAAGTCAAGCAGATGCTGGTAGAGGAGTATCGAAAATCAACGCGAAGATAAACAGCGTGCCGCAGCCCCAACACAATTTTCCGCCCTCAACCAACCCTAGTTACTGCTTTATATGCTACATATCTATAACACATCCCATATATGTATTGATGTATTTATAATAATTTTCTATAAACCATTGTACTGTAAAGGACGGTATGCCAAGACATACTGAACAACAATCACAAGGTCTCCAACAGCCAGATAACTCCCTTCAAGACGCAACTGGTCGAGGTGGGGTAGAGCAACACACTCTGCTCAGCACCTCAACAAAGGAGATGCTCATAGGTGCTGGTGTACTCGGACTAGGATTAGCTACTGCGACTGAGACCCAAGCCCAACAGGATGAGAGCGAAGATGATCTTGATACTGCCCCAGTCATCGGTACTTTAACCGTTGGTCCCGGCGTACTTTTCCGAACCGAAGCAACAACACGCTCTTCATCAGTCCAACGTGATCGTAGTCTCAATACGTATGATGTGATTGATGTTGTCGAAGGCCAGTCCGTCTCACTCAATGGAACAACCAGTACTGAGTGGTATCACATCCGTATTCCCGGCGAGACAGCACGGTATGCCTTCGTCTCTGCTGCCGTTCGACCACAATACACAGAGCTACAGCTCCCAACGGCGACTGCGACACCAACCTTAACACCTACAGAAACCGCTACCCTAAGACCTACCGCCACTCCGACAGAAACTGCGACCGCAACGCCAGAGCAAGAAATCACCACGCCCGAAGTCGATGAAGTAGTTGGCATTGCCACTGTCAAAGAAGACGCTGCCGTAGTTGTAAGTAACCCACAGGTTCGGGTGACTGCACGGACGAATACAATACTTGGCGAAGCTGATATGAACGAGGAGCTCCAAGTCGTTGAAGTCATTATGGATGGTGCAAACTATGGAGGATCACGTATATGGTATGGGGTCATCCTCCCTGATGATTTCCTTCAAGCTGATCGCCCCGCACCAACTGCGACACCAACGCCTACCCCAAGCCCGACCCCCGACGCCTCGTATGAGATGCGGAATGTCAACGGCAGAGGTCAAGTCGCCATTGGCTACGTCTCGTTTAGTCAAGTGCGATTCCGCCTCCCAGATAATCCTTCTCCCACACGTGAAGCACCAACTATCACTGAAGAAGTCATTCCAACTAATACAACAACACTACGAGAGACTGAGAATGGTATAGGTGATGGATTTGTAACGCTTGAAGAACTTGAAGCATTCCCTCAGACCATTCGCTATACCTTTGAAGGACTCTCGCCGGATGGAGTCGCTCCGGGAGTACGCACACCGGTATCGGTTGAACTTGATCTCGAAAATGTGTCCTCGCTTCGTGGGATAGATGGACAACGTATTCCATTCGGGTTTTACGTTGATGAGCGACCACCTATTGATCCAGAACTATTCACCGAACGGTATTGGGTTGGAAGTACCGAGATGCAGTATGGCTACGTTTCGGGAATCCTTACACACATTGAGGTTGATGTCTTTGGGGGAGTGCTTCTTGGCGTCTCTGTTCCTATCGAGACAACAGGACAATATGCCACGCTTCATGTGAACCTTGGTGGAAATGGTCAAAAGGTGGCACTCTTGGATGAGTTTGGCACACAAACGCGTGCGCTTATAAGTATGCCGGGCGGCACAAATAACCCAGACTATCCGGGCGCAAGGGAGGGAAATGGGATTTATTTCTCCAGTGAAAGCCAGCGTTTTACCTATCCAACCGCTTCAGGATTAGGGCAAATTCATGTAGGGCAACAACTACTGGTTCGGTTCTTGGTAAACGACCGTCAAATAGCGGAAGCAGAAGATGATATCGTGATCCGATCACAGGTGATTGGTTCGGATGATAGATCGGCTACAGAGGTTCTAGCTGCTATCACCGACGATCAGCGAAGAAATGATGGACGTGTTGTGTGGCGTAGTCATGGTCTTGTGCTTCCTGAAGCCGGAATTTCAAGTGGTACATAACTTCGCTTGCACAAATTCCGCCGCATTTCACATCCATAATCTGCTATCGTAAATAGATATGAAGTTACTCAAAGTAACAGTTTTTCTTGTCCTTTTCGCCTGTATTGCTGCGTTTTTCTCTCCCCTATACGCTGCGTGTAACTACCCCGCATACTGTGATGCACCCGCTGGACAATGTGGAACGACGTGTAATGGTGGTGCGCCATGTTTTATTGGCGATATTACTTGTCAAGGAGTTCCTGATCCAGAAACTTGTGAATGTATGAGCAAATCAACGGGTGATCCAATACCCGGAGCGTGTTCGGTAGGCACTATGGGGCAAGGATGTGGAGTACAGCAATACGGGAATTACCCCGGTATTTGCCAATGCGCTGTCAACCATCAGTGTGGCATCTGTAAAGATACGTTGTACCCGACTTGTTGCACCGGTGGCGGTGGTGGCTCATGTGGTTGGACAACGTGGAGCGCCTGTTCAGCATCTTGTGGCGGCGGGACACAATCTCGAACCAATACCTGTAATAATGCAACAGAGTCACGGGCATGTAATACCCACGCTTGTTGCGGATGGTCTGACTGGTCTGGATGTTCTGCAAGCTGTGGTGGAGGAACCCAATCCCGCACCAATAGCTGTAATGGGCAAGTTGAAACACAATCATGTAACACACAGTCTTGCTCCTGCGTCCCCACTGTCGGGGCATGGAGCGCGTGTTCCGCCAGTTGTGGCGGCGGCACACGAAGTCGAAGCAATACCTGTGTGCCCGGTGGAACAGAGACGCAATCCTGCAATACACAGCCGTGTCAATGTGAGTGGTCTGACTGGTCAGCGTGTTCAGCGAGTGCTTGCGGAACAAATGGAACGCAAAGCCGCACAAGCACCTGCGGAGATGTAGAAACACGATCATGTACTGCTGATGGTTGCTCTCCGTGCGATCCTCAGATAGGTGTTCCTACTCTCATACCTGCCAGTGGTGATGTAACCATTGCACCAGATAGAAGTGTCACGCTTTCGTGGTCACATGTGCTGAACGCAGAGCAGTATAAGGTACAGATTTATCCTACTGGCACACCAGTGGGACAAGAATGTACCGCAGCCAATACCTTTTGTAGTGAGAATATTATTGATACTAGCTTCACCTTTATCGCCCCACTTGGTGTTTCAGAGTACACGTGGCGTGTACAAGCTACGAATGAAGTGTGTAATCCTACATCTGGGGGGTGGATTACAGGGACATTCCGCTTAGTGGGTTCACTTGCAGGAACAATTTACCTTGATGATACATCAACAGCCGTACTCAATTTAGGAACGGGGCTATGTGATCGCGTTGGGCTAACGCCACAATCGCCCGGTAGCACATTCATTACAGCAACATGGCTTGGGGCTGGAAGCCCATATACGGGGACAGTTACCGGTGCAAACTACTCTCTCTCAAACGTTCCTAACTTTTCAACTGTCGGTCTAAACCTTGCGCTTGATCCGACTCAGTGGCGTTGTACCTGTCCCGCTGGATGCAGCTACGGCGGCTTGTCTGTGCCTAGAGGCAATATTCCGTACTTTATCTCCCCATCAGCACAAGCATGGTGGCAAACTCGCGGTGGACTCGTATATGCGGGACACACCAATAGTTACGCGGTGGTTTCCCGTGTTCCTGATACCGCTGGCAGCAATGCTTTTCTCAATCGACGAAGTGAATCGAGCCTTTCAGAAAACAGCGGCATCGTTATTACGGGCGGAGGTGATATAGACAGCACCCTTGAAATTTCCTCTCAGTATGGCAGGTTGCGCGAGGAAACAGCCCAAGCGCGGGTGATCGGTTCAACGTATGACGGTCCGCAGGAGAATTATCGCTATTTCTACAGTCGCTATAGTATGGGGCAATCACCCCCAACTGATTTTACAGGGGAGAAACCCATCACATCGCCGCTAAATGGGCGAGCTTACTACGCAAATGGTGATGTCTCCATCACTTCATCATGGGCGGTTGCTGCGGATGAAAGTCTTGTGATATTTGTCAATGGCAACCTCACTATTGGTACGAATATCACCGTTGCTCAGGATGGATTTTTGGCATTCTTGGTCTCAGGCGACATCGTATTTAGTAATACTGTCGGGGTGGCACAGCCCGCATCGACAATGCCAGTAGTGGAAGGAGTATTTATCGCGGATCGTATCCTTGTTCAAGGAGGGCGAACAGGTGGCGACCTGAAGTTTGTTGGAGCAGGAACATTTGTGGGATGGTCAGAGGTGCTGCTTGAGCGTAAATATGGCACTACTTCAGATAATGATCTCTATCCAACCGAGCTTTTTATTCACCGACCAGACTTTGTTCTCAACACGCCTCAACAGATGAAACGCCCTCTCATACTGTGGCAAGAGACTAACTGATTGCTGAAAACCAATCTTTGCATATCAGGCAAATAGAGCGCACCGCTTTACGGGGTAAAGTCCATTTGATAAGCTGCATAACAACATGCCTAAACGGATATATTGGGGATTACTGGGGATTCTACTTCTCGTCACCGGTGTAGTTTACGGACTACTTATATGGCGAACAGGAGAAACACCTCAAGGACTTACAGATACACTTGAACTGGCAGCGAATGCACGCTTTGTCGGTTCACATGCGATGACCCCAGACACAGATTCCTTAGGACGCCTTGTTCGGGGAAAACTGACAACGCTTCACCCAGAAACACGGGAACTCTTTATAGATGCTTGGGTTAATTTCCCCGATAAAACAATTACGCGGACGCTCCCTCTCAAGTTGACCGACCACACCGAGTATTTGTGCTGGAAGCAAAAGATTCAGCTTTCAGAGGAAACAATCATTGATGTGGAAGATACTATGCTGATGCTCTCAGATACCCAAAAGCTCTACCAAGAAGATGAGACCAAACTGGCATTTGAAGACTTTGAAACACGCTTGCGAAACATCGGACCGCTTAGTGCCATCGTTGCTCTTGAAGAACCCTTTTCACTGAATCAAGAAAGTCGAGCGTATCAGGTTGCCGTACTTGGCTGTCAATAGCCCTAAGCACAGTGTGATTTATGGATAGGTAGTTGAAATCGCGTGATGTTATATTCGCGGATTGTGAATGGCACTGCCATTCACAATCGTTGACTCTTATTCTGGTCTGAAGTTCATTAAGAAAGCTGAGCTAGGAATAGTCCACTTTTCAGGATTATTATTCGGATTACCATCGTAGATCGTCTCGATAACTTCAGATGGACCCAGCCCTCCAGAGTTATTACGAAATATCTCTCTTATCCCTGGGTGGTACACCTCTTCTGTCACTAATACGCGTGCAACGAGCTGGTCTCCTACTCTTAGAGTAGATAAGCCTTGGGCAGTAGGAATTGTTATTGTGCCCCGTGCATCGTTGTAAGTAATTTCCGTATTGGGGTTTGTCCCATAGGTGATCCGGCCGATAGTACTTAAGGTGCCAGGAGCTGCTGGGATAACAGTATTGTTTTCAGCCGCTAAGAACAGTGCCCCAGATCCGCCATTACTAATATTGATGCGGAAATAACCTCCCGCTTCTGGTAAAGGAACCACCATTTGAATTCCTTGCTCAAAGTTAATTCTTGTCACAATTCCTGAAATACAACGTGCTTCTAGTGGCAAATCATTCTGGAATTCGCGGTATCCGGCAAGTGCCTCCTGTGTCAGCGGGTAGTCTTCACAGCGAAAGACTCCTAGTGGAAGACCCATCTGTGCCAGGTTCTCTCGGTTGATATTGACCGATACGTCTACGTAGTTATGAGAGTCATAGTAAGAAACCCTAGATGGGAAGTTTCTTAGCTCAGATGCAGGAACAAGGTTCGCATTCTCAATCTGAGGAGCCATTGCGACTTCCACCGACTCCCCCTCCGGCACTTGTGTGGTGGTTTCTGGGGTAGTAGATCGGTCAGAGACTATGATACCCCTCGGCTGTATGTAGATGTTTCTTGGATCGTTGCTGAGATCATTGTCAAACACAGTCGAGATCCATTCACTAGGTAGCTGATCTCCCCAGGTTCGAGCATAGTTGGAGATTTCTTGGTTCCAGAGAATGGCGAGCATCACTTCATCGCCTTCGCGAATGACGACCGGACCATTCTCGGTCGGAATAGAGATGGTACGGCTATCGTAGTCGATCACAAAGTGTCTATTAGGATCCTGACCGTAGGGAATAATCCCGAACTGATCTGAAGGTGTCTCCACTTCAGAGCCATCAGGCGCTTGTACGCCAACCGATGCATTCGTCCAGATATCATCAAGTGGGAAGAATACATTAATCTGTGCATTTGTCCCCTCGACAAAAAAAGTGACTGCACCTCTGCCACTTATCTGCTCTCTATTCTCCACTAGGTTTCGTACTCGAGACACACCAAATGAGAACGTACCAACCACGTATCCATACTCAGCTCGCTGCCCATTAATTTCCCAAGATGACGGAAGGAGCTCAGGCCGTACAGGAGGTGGGTTGTCGGGTGTGTACACACCATGTTGAAGAGGGTTTCCATCAACATCGACGAGCGTACCAAGACTCTCAGGATTAATAGTTATTATTCGCGTATCTCGAACAAATCCGCCTGTCTCAATACTCCACTGATACGTCCTTGGTGCTCTCTGCCTCACCACGTCGACTGGTACTAACCTGTCGTTTGGAAGGTCGATTGAGGAGCTTGGGAGCGCCGCAACCTCACTATTTGGAGTTACAGAAGGTTCAAAAGTTTCAGCCAGAATTTCGGATGAAGGGGCGGACTCATCATAGCGTTCAAAGCGGGTGACCACTGCTGCAGAAACATATGCGTAACGCGGCGTGTCTTCTGGAATACGAATGTAGTACCACTCGCTGCTAGTAATGCCGTTAATCTGGACTTCGTCCCCATGTTCTACAATATCAATAACTTCATAGGTATTGAGACTGCTGTTTCGGGGGACGGTTGGGGAATCTGTAGCAGGGTCAGAACGAAATAAAACACTCGATCCGACGGTCACCTGTCCGATGACTACGATCTCATCCGGTTCATGTGGCACGGCTGTGACAAAATCAGGTTGCTCAACTCGTATATCATCCAGATAAACTTCCATGCCACGATCAAAAATAAAAACGGGTTCGCCCGTTTCAAGCACTTCAACTTGCGCGATTTGTACGATCTCATCATTCACGGAAAGGGTCAGCGCTTGGCTAGTGGACTCAAAGCGAATGTGATACCAGTGATTCAGTTCAATGTGGAAGTCGTGTCGCGTATTCGGCTCAATGTCGCGGAAGTTGTCATTTCTGTTTAGAAATGACGCACCGCCAATTGATATAAGAGCTGAATAACCGGAAGCATGGCCGGGGTTTTCACTCATCAGGTTGAAGACAACTGAACCATTGTTTGGACCTAAATCAACTAACTGCATCCGAGCTTCTATAACTGGTGCGCCGTCGAAGTCGCCGGAGAAACCGAGGGATACAAAGTCATTCTGCTCACCTGTGATATGCAGAACGTTATTTCCATCAAGGTTGATCACTTCAACTGCATGTTCTGCAAATGAAGTATCCCATCCTGCTAAATCACTATCCTCAAAATCGTCGAAAAATATAGTGTGATCAGTAGTTTGTGCCAGTACATGCGGAAAAACTAGCCATATCGATGAGATAACTAACCCTAAAAGAGCGATGCTATACTTAACCAAAGCCTCTTGATCTCCTGCTAAACAAAATGACCATTACTTAATGATGAGTATATACTCGAATATAATCGACTACCATCTCATCGGGAAGCAACATCGTATCGAGACTGGCATTTTCCCAAAGAGAAGTGGTCAGGCTTAGTACAATGTGTTCTTGCACATGTGACAGTCCAACGCTGGTACGCCAAGTTTCCACCCCATCAATATAAAAAATGTACTCAGATTCCGTCCAAAGTAACCCAAATACATGAAAGTCTTCACTCAGTTCCGCACCAGCATTGTTATCTCGGTAGAATACTTCAAATTCATCACCGGGTTGCTGTTCGCCTACTGCACGTTCATCCGATGAGAGATAGGGGTCATAATACACGTTCTGTTTGGCATCGGTTGGAATGCGCCCATTCCCGAAAAACTCGATGATATCAATCTCAGCGCCACTTTGACCCGGATTGCCAACCATCTGCCCATAGGTCTCTGACTGTAGCCAAAACGCTCCGTGATGTCCTTGCAATTGCTGAAAGCGAATCCGCGCTTCAAAATAACCATACTGAAACTGCTGCTGTGAGCGGATCATCCCAGTCAATAACTGCTCATTCTCATAACGAGTGATAAGGTAGAGATACCCATCTCCGGGTTGCTCTACTGAGGTATGGGACGCAAGCCCTGCGCCGTATCGGTGTCCTTCGTTATAGCGATGTCTCCAGTTAGCTGTATTTAGCCCGCTAGTCGCAAACTCATCGAAGAACACCAACGCATATTCGTTAGGCACATACGCAGAAGGTTCTGGTGATAACTGATGTGTATCGTTATTTGCGCTGCTCACAAGAGCGATCACAGCGCCAATGCACACAACAATTGCGGTAAGTACCCAAAGCAGTTTTCTAACCCTAAGAAATCCCAAAACGTTGTTACCTCAGCAAACCACCCATCAAACTGCTAAATTAAAGCCGCGACCGTCATGCTATAGGACGGTCTCATATTCGCCCATATCGAGACAACAATAATTATACGTTTTACAAAGCTATTCTACTTGAGTAAAGGTTACTTCGCTTTATAAATGTTGTGCGACGTAACACTGCAAAATAATGCCAACAACGCAATTCTGCTCATTGATACAATTGCATGTATATATTACAATTCATATAACTATGCTAATTCCACCAAGAGCAACCACTATCAATGCAATGGACTTACGGCGCGAGTCTGGCACGCTGTTGGATCGTGCTGACTACCGGAATGAATCATTTGTGATTGAACGAGCAGGGAAGCCAAAGGCAGTGCTTGTGCCTTATTCAGAGTTCGAGCAACTGCAACGTATCCGCCAAGAAGCGCGGGAGCGGTACTTTGCTTCTGTAGGCACTATGCGAGAAGCATTCTCCGATCTACCTGAAGAAGAAATCAATGCGTTAGTTGAAGAGGCTGTTCAATCTGTCCGCGCAGAATAACCCCACTGTATGCTCGTTGTCCTCGATACAAATATTCTCATTAGCAGCCAACTCAATCGAAGGGGCAACGAGGAACAAATTCTTGACTTTCATAGGCAAGGGCTGTTCCAGATTGCGGTCAGCGAAGCCATCTTTCAAGAATATGCTCGTGTGTTGAACTACCCACATCTCCAAGCAAGACTTCGATGGTCACCAGAGCAGCTAGATGGATTCCTTAGTGATTTGAGAAAACTTATCGTCTTTACGCAGGTACAGGAGCAAGAACTCGTCTCACCCGATCCCCACGATGATAAATTCTTTCACTGTGCGAAGGCTGCAAATGCCGATTTTCTAGTGAGTGGTGATGAGCATCATGTTTTGCCGATAGCAGTCTACGGCACAACACGAACGATTAGCCAAAAAGCATTTCTTGAGATGATTAGTAGAGAATATCAGCGAGCAGCATGACGGACTGCCGAAGGTAGTTTTGTCTTACCATTATTTTTCAGGTTCTATGTGGCAAACGACTTTACCCCTGATCCTCGACACTGTATCCGGTTTGCTGTGACTTAATCTTTTTATGAACGTTATTGCCCACAAAAACCTGTACAATATTGCTCATTTGTTCTATTATAGGATGATAAACAGCTAAGTCATATTCCGAGGATATTTCCTTAGTAGCTACCAGAGGAGCATGGATGCAGGACACAGGAATACTTGATAGTAGGAAGCTGCCCGACGTCACTTTTCTCGAACTTTGGAATGCAATTATTTTGCCTCCTGAGACGAAAGACCGGTTGCTCTCTCAAGCAGTACTAAATTTTACCCTGCGCCCTAACGTTAGTCGTGCTGACTTGCCACTACATGGCGTCATTTTATTGGTAGGTGAACCAGGAACAGGAAAGACCTCTCTAGCGAGGGGATTAGCAGCTAAAACCGCCCAAGTTATCTCTAGTGAGGTAGGATTTTGGTATATTGAGGTTGACCCACACTCACTCACCAGTTCAGCGTTAGGCAAAAGCCAGCGAGCCGTGACTGAACTACTCGGCAACAAAATTCCAGAGTACGCGGCAAAGCAACCTGTTATTGTTCTTCTTGATGAAGTAGAAGCACTAGCAACTGATCGATCAAAACTTAGCTTGGAAGCAAATCCGATTGATGTGCATCGGGCAACTGACGCCGTTTTAGCCCAGTTGGATCAGCTTGCAGCGAACCACCCCAACTTGCTCTTCATTGCAACCAGCAATTTCCCGAAGGCGATTGACAGTGCCTTTGTATCGCGCGCCGACCTTATTCTCTCAGTTGATTTACCTAATCAGGAAGCCTGTCACGCTATCTTGACCAATACTATTGAGGCTGTGGGGCGATCCTACCCGAAGGTAAAAAACTTACTCACCGACCCACTGTTCAAAGAGGTCGTAAATATGTGTGAAGGTCTAGATGGTCGGCGAATCCGCAAACTGGTCGCTGCCGCTTGCACATATCGAAAAGAAGTGGCGTTCGATCCCAACAAACTGTCGATAGAAGACCTGTCCCGTGCTATTGAACATGAGCAGCAACAACTTCAAGCGACACGAGGAGAAAGTAAAAGCCGATGACTGTGGTTGCACGACGTATTATTTCTGAACCTGTCCGATTAGCTACTGTAACCTGGATAACCATCGTGGACTTACTCGCCCCTGAAGCTGACAACAAGGCACGAGCGGAACTGTTGTCTATCAAGGGAATTGCTAGCTTACTCATTGCAAGTGAAGCCATGAAAGACGCACCTATCGTGGTGTACGGGGCTGGCACGCGAGTTCGCGTCTATTGTCTCTATGGTGACGACGCTCTGACAGGTGAGAATGCCAACGAAGACAAACTTATTTCTAGTCCAGTAGACGGAGATTGGAAAATGTCGTTACCAGTCTCCGAATCAGACCTTGAATGGGTACAAGCTGCCCTCAAGGAAAAGTCTACTCGCATTACCGCCCGTGACTTGAATACGGAGGTTGAGGAGATGAGTGAAGAAAGCACTAGCTCCAAGTCTGTAAGCATCAATAGGGAGGCATTCTTCCGCTCATGAGTACCTACGTCGTTGTCAATACATACACTCATTCAGTCACCTATGTGACGAACAAGCTCCTGCTGACGCTCAAGGAGATTATTAACTTGAGCGGATTAAGTCCAGCCAAACTCGCCAACCAATGGGATGTGTTAGAACTTGGGATACATACTTGGCTTGAGAGTCGCCATCTGAAAGAGATTGTCCTTGAGGTATACAATCCAAAGACAGATAAGCTGGTAGGGCGGTGGGACTTAGCCATTCAGTATGGCTATAGCGGAGACAGTTCGTTCTGGGTCAACACTGAGGAAATCCGCTATCACATCAAGAAAGCGGGGTTGTGGCCGTCCGAATGTGAATACCGAGTTGTGGTGACAACTGAATCAGGGCGACCAAACGTCGCAGGATGGTCATCAACAACCCTTCGCTCAACAGACGGCTTTGTAAAACAAAGTTTAGGCACAACGCTTGATGGTGCTGGCTTAGGTTCAAACACGAGTTATTGGCGAAAGGTATAACTATGATCTCGGTGCAAGACGCATTCAGAAAATTCAAAAGCAACCTTGAACTCACTCAAGGCGAGCAAGACGACGCATCCCGGCGACAACAGGAAATTCGCGGCGTGATGGACGAGGCGTTTGCTATTGAACACGATTTTTTGACAGGTTCATACGCACGTTGGACTAAGACGAAACCACTCCAAGATGTGGATATTTTCTGTGTGTTGAAAGACGAAGAGCGGCACTATCGTGATGAACCATCATCGGTCATTCTGGCTGACGTTGAGACGACTTTAGTTAAGAAATACGGGCGTGATAAGGTTGATCCACCTGTAGCCTTCTCCGTAACTGTGAACTTTGGTGTCGCTGAGACTGACGGCAAAGTGATGAGTTTTGACGTTGTGCCTGCCTTTGCGAAGAAGGACTACTACGAAGTGCCTAACCCGCAGGACTCGTCAGGGTGGACTGAAACCAACCCTAGAATTCATGCAGACATGGCAGTAGCAGCACATGAGGCATATTCAAAAGAGTGGAAGGGGTTGGTTCGCATGATGAAGGCGTGGAACAGGCACAACGGCAAGCCTATCAGCCCATCCTTTTTGATCGAAGTCATGGCGCTTCAAGTGCTATACAAAGACTTTCAAGGCGATTTTCGCTATGAAATGAAATCATTTTTCGCATCGTTGGCGGACAGAATACATGAACGATGGGCTGATCCGGCTGGCTTGGGGCCAGACGTGAGTGACGGCATGAACGATAGTCAAAAGCGAAATGCACAGCAACTGCTTTTATCCGCGCAGAATAGTGCCGCCGTCGCTATTCAACTCGAAGTGCAGGGCAAACAAGGTGAAGCACTTAGGGCATGGCATGACTTATTTGGATCGCATTTTCCTCAATCGTGAGGTGGAGAATACGCTATGACAACAATGTCCTCGCCTATCACTAACTCCCCTTCGGTTTCCTCTCAGAAGCTGAATGTACAGCTACTAATGAAAATACAGGGTGACAAAGCCAAACTATGGTGGAATAGCTCTGTCATGCTTCAAATCGGAATTATTCTTCTCTCAGGCTACACAACGCTCACGACCAACTTCACTACTGAAGTTGGTCTCTTCATCATCCCACTTTTAAGTATCTGTGCCCCTCTTCTACGATGGAGAGCGGACATGCTTAAGGGTGCATATCAATCGTTGCTCCGAAAGTTTGAATTTTCTGATGGACTCGGCTGGGTAATATTGCCCCGTGAGAAAAGCGAGTGGTTGTTAGTGCTTTCTAAAAAACAGCACCAGCAAGTTACTGCTACTGATCGAATGCCAGAACACTATTTCGCATCAAACAAATCTCCTTCGCCAGAGCGACTCCTTGAAAACCTTGAGGAGAGTTCATGGTGGTCAAAACACATCGCCAAATTTACTTCAATCGCCTTTGGCATCTTTACAGTGGCTGTGCTTCTGGGAAGTTTCGCTATCCTGCTGTTATCTATTCAGAGTGCAGTGAATCAAGCCTCGCTCATTAGTATAGCTAAAGTGATTGTGTCTGTGATTGCCGCGTTATTCTCTCTTGGTTTTATACGTTTGACGATTGAGTATGCCCTGTTTTCCCAAGCATCAGCCAAGTTTGAGGAGAAGTCCTGTCAAATTCTCGATACGGGCAAGACGATAAATCGAGAAGAGGCGACGAAATTACTTCATGAATATCAAATCACACGCGCAGGCGCACCAATGCTTCCCAATTGGGCATGGGCGCTGAATCAAAAACGGTTAAATCCTGTCTGGACGGAACAGCGCCGTAGAAAATAGATACATACACACATCAAATAGATAGCGTGACGCCTAGTTTCATGATGCTAGATGCTCCAAAACAGTCACCTTCAGCTTTCCATTTCTACGGAGAACCTGTATTCCATGAAAGGAATGCTTCTAGATTAGAATAATCTGGGTTGACTGCTTGTATGACCTATTTCAGTTTCAACTTCATCGTCACGGGTCTCTGTCATGCCGCTGGTTCTTGCTGCGGCACACACTTCTCCCCAACTGATAAAGTATTCGTCATAGTATCGAATGGGATACTGTCCGTGTTCGATCATTTCGTCTCGGTTAGGAAGATGATTCAGTAGCTGTGCAACCCGGCGCACTTCTAACTGCAACGTCTTTTTTGGAACGTCATACTTTTGTTTTTTAAGACGTGCTACAGGGCTATTTTTTGCTGTCAGTTCTCGCTCTTCCTTACGGAATGGGTCAAGTCCTTGCTCAATCTCAGCGTGTCTTTGTTCTGTAATCTCGTGATACTTTATTTCACGCTCAATACCAATATACTTGCGTCCAAGTTGATGAGCAGCCAGTGTTGTTGTACCAGCGCCATTAAAACAATCGAGAACAACTTCCTCTGGTTGAGTAAATAGCGCAATTAATCGATACATCAATTGTGGCGGTAACTGGCATGGATGATCCACTCTACGGCTATTGTGTTTGAGACGATGAATATCCCACCACACATCTGACAAAACCCCTCGATCATCTACTTGCAACCGAATACGGTTGCTGATGCAAGATGAGCGTAGGCAGTATCCTTCATCTAATGGCGCAAGTGTTTTGAACGTCAGCGAGCTATTAGGCACATCTACTTTTCCGGCTTGTCCCATTAGCCCAGGTAAAGGGCGTGGCTCTCCTTTGCTAAAACACAATATCGTATAGTGGGCAGGCATAATCATGCGAACAGGGAAAGAAAGTGCATCCCATACAATCCAGTTCTGAAACTGCAACACTGTTTCTAAATGATAGAAATGACGTATAGACCATAAGGGGATGTTCAGCAGGGCGAATGTCCCGCCGGGACGAAGTACGCGAGCAACTTCAGTGATCCACTCGTCGCACCATGCAAAGTATTCCGTGATTTCCAGATCATCCGCATATCCACGATATTCTTTTTTTAAGTTATATGGAGGGTCTGCAAATGCAAAATCGATAGAATTATCTGGTAACTTTTGCAATTCTTCTAAGCAATCTCCCCTGAGCAATTGGCTTTCCAGCGTCGTGTTATTCAAAAGTCCTGTCACTTCAGGCTGTCGGGGAGATACTCGCTGCTTCAGCAAAGCAGCAATGTCTAATACGAGCAATTCTTTGTATTGCTCTACACCAAAAAGATCAGCGCAGCGTTCTAGAACATGATCAATGTTGCCATTCGCTTCAACCGATATATCTCGCCAAATATCTGAAATCAGCGTCCCGTAGGGGTGATATGTATGCTTCTTGCCACCGTAATCTTTGGTTGTTTTGTTACACGCTGGACAATACGTGTACGCGAGTCTGGTCTTTGTATGTTGTAGTTGCTTGTCATATTTGGTGTAGACAAGCATCCCAACATGCTGATGTGCAAGTGCTGTAGTTGTAGGTGTAAAATCCGATGTCTCTCTTTTGACTGCTATCCATAGTTGATAACGAAGTAGATCGGCAACAGAGGCGTGAACACGTACAAGGTCTACAACATCACCATATACAATTAAGGTGGCGCCGCTTTGTAGATGTTCTGCTATTTGACCTACGGTATCCCCTACATTCTCTAGGGCAGCACGCTTTTCTGCCTCATCAGCTATGGGAAGGCGAAGAAAACACACATCACTATATGCCTCTGTAGCTTCACGAAGCTGTTGATGTGCGGTGATCTCCTGTTTCTTGATTTTGAGGCGACGACTTTCTTCAGAGAGATGCACCATAGCTATCCTTCTGTAAAATACTCTCTAATGAACTGACACAACACTTCTAACTCTGCTTGGGAGAATGCAACCGTACAATCGCTGAATGCACAAATTGTTCGCAGTGCACTTTCACGTTGAAAGTTCCCCGCACCATCCAACACATATGCGATTTTGTACCCTTTCGCATGAACTTGATCGTAACGAGCTTGTGCTTGTCCAGATTTACGCTCGATTACGCTATTAGTGGTGACTTGGAAACTGACTTCAATAGCAACGTACTTTCCACCTTTCGATATAACGAGATCAAAAGTTGTCTCCCGTTTATCCTCTTCATCTGTGTGCCGTACACCTGGAACATGTCCGTTAGGCTTATATTCCACGTCTGGGATTCCCAGATGTTCTTCTAGGTAGGTGCGAACGAACTGTTGTGCAAGTTGTCCTAAATTATTCGACTGTGATCCGCCCGTAATGCGACTCACCCAAATATATCTTTGACGGATAAACTTATCGAGCTTATCGGGTTGACCAATATATTCGCTAATCTCACATTTTGTGAGTACGTTCGCAAGTTCTTCATTCACTGATGCACCACCCAAAATGAGGAGTGCGATGATATCCTGATGAAGAGATGACAAGCGTTGCGCTTCAAGCAGCTTTCGTCCACTTAATCCCAATTTGTCATTGTTGAGTGTGCCAAGTGGTAGAGATTTGAATGTGTAGACTCGTTCTTCTGTTTCACCATTCACCAACCAAAGATATGACAATGATCCATCAGGGAAAAGTGAATGAAATTGTTTGTTGATCCGCTGAAGCATTTCTCCACCAAAGTCCGCAAGTACTACAAGGTGTTTAAGAAAGAGATTTGACGGAACAGTGGATGTATTAACAATGTCAAAGATACCTTCAATGCTGGCAACGGGTACACGCAATATAGAAATAAAATCCTCTTGTGTTTCTAAAAGTTTCGGAATAATGCTGAGTTCGGCTTCTTGCCGAGCAAGCTCTTGCGGCCAGAACTTTGACGCGACGAGTTCTAATTCTTCCACACTACGGCGATAAGAAAATGTCATGAAACGTTACTCCAAGGGCAATTAGTAAGCACAGGATACTCAATTATAGCTTATGCTGCGAGGTGGAATTCAGAACATTTGTTGCGTAGGAAAGTAAACATCTCTATCTACTATTGAGTAACGGAGTGTCTCCATACAGTGTTTGACTTGGTATAACAACAACCTCACCCGTATAATGATAATTTAAACAACATGCCAGTCTTGGATATTTTAGTGGTCACTCAATCAGAACTCGGACAACGCATTCGCCAAGCTCGTGACAATATCGGGATGTCACAGCGGGATTTCTCTCAGGCTGTTGGGAAAGATCAAACGGCGATCTCTGAATATGAGACAGGAAAACGGAAAGTTCCCGCAGTGGAACTTTCCATATTCGCCCAAGTCCTGCAAGTCCCCGTATCGTACTTCTACGAAGGTGATATTCAGCCTGACGATCTCGAACACATTCTTTTGCGCGAGTTCCGGGCGCTCCCGAACGCTGAAGCCAAGCAACATGTGTTGCAAATGGTTCGCGCACTCTCTTCTCTACTCAAACCGCAGTCCAACAGCGAGTAAATTCCCTAGTTGACTCTGGTTTGTGAGTCCTGTTAGATTCGGACTCGCTATGCCAGATTCACTCCTCAAGCAGTATCAGCCGAATGCCTTCTCCGATTTTTGTTCAACCTATTGGACAGCCTGTAGTCTTCTCCACCGCAAGCGCGATCTTGAACAACTCGTAACGTGGGCAACCCGAAAAAACTTGCCCCGCCCACGTCAATTCTATCGTCACCTACTCATTGATATAGACCAGAGACTTTGGCATTGGCAACGCCGCAACCCATTCGCGTGCCATGTCGCGGATATTGCAGTGAGTTTTGCATCGCTGTTTGCGGCCAAGAAGCAGTTCAAGAAGGGATACGCAACGCAATTCAGAAATTGAAATAGAACCGTGATGTAATTTGCATTTTCACAATCTAAAATATGGTATAATCAATATCAAGAATACATAATTGAACGCTCTGGGAAGGTACTGGTCATACCCGCCCAGAGCTAACCACCGACGCTGAACGAAGCAGCACCGGAGGCTCACGCGCAATTGTAACGTAGCGCGTCATGCCGTCAATGCTGCTTGAGCGTTGACGGTTTTTTATTGCCATACCTGAAAGGAGCTATGTCAACACCACCAACTACTGATTTCCAACTCCTTATCCAAGAGCAAAAGCGAAAGAGTGCCGGAATTGATTTTCCGCGAGCCTATCGTGCTCTGATTCGGGGTTTTATCCGAGCGAAAAGACAACCATCGGACAGTGAAAAGGACAAAAGGAAATTATAAGATGCCCGCAAAACGCACCTATAAACCACAGCCAATAGCTGAAACTCAAACAATCCCCGGCGCACTTCCGCTAGATCGAGGCGTTGCTGTGTACTATCGCCAGTCCTCAATGAAGCAAGTTGGCAACATCTCTACTGACATGCAGCAGATCGACTTGCCCCGCTATGTCAAATCACTAGGGTGGAGCGAGGATCAAATTACGCTCATTGATGAAGATGAGGGCGTAAGCGGCTCAAAGCGTATAGATGAGCGCGTAGGTATGAGCCGTCTCTACAACCTGATTATCACTGATGGTATCGGGACAGTTGCGGTACAAGCAGAAGACCGCCTCTTTCGTGATGAGACGCAAATTCAGGTCAACGTGTTCATTGATGCCTGCGTCAAAAGCAACGTTCGCGTGATTACTCCCTATTTCAAGTACAACTTTGCCGACAAATATGAAGGCTCATATCACCGCCTACTGTTTCGGATGCGTGCAGAGCAGGCAGCCGATTACCTTAACTCCTATGTGCGTGGTCGGCTGATGGCAGCTAAAGAGCGAATGCTGCTACAAGGCATGTGGATGGGCGGGAACATCAATCTCGGATTTATGGTTGATGACCGAAAAAATCTCTCAAGTGGAGTTCCAAATCCACAATGGCGTAAATTTGAGCCGTTTCAGCCCTGTGCTGAGGTTGTGGTCAAGATATTTGAAACTTTCATCGAACATGGGGGAAATCTTCGCGCAACACGGCAGCATATTTTCGAATATGGTCCACATTTTCCCGATTTTGATGATCCCGACCTGTATCGTCTTGTACCACCGGGATACATCTTTGGGAAACCCGTGCGTATGCTCAAACGTGGTCATGTCTATGTGCCGGGCAGTATGGCGCTCACCAATATGTTGACGAATCCCGTCTATCTCGGTCACTGGATGCATAAAGGACACGTGGTTGTGTGGAACAATCACCCGCCGATTGTTTCGGAGGAGCTATTTTACAAAGCCTTCAACTGCCTCTCCCCGTATACGCTTAAAGGAGACCCGAACCCTGATTACGCCCCTCGTTTGGGACGTATCCATTCAACCAAGAAGAAAGAAGAAAACCCGCCGACAGGTATCTTTGTTGGGTTAGTCGGAACATATCATGAAGAAAAATGGCGTGCGGCAACGATCAGTTGGCGCAAAGCTATTCAGAACTATGCCTATGTTTGCACATACATGGATTTGTCGGATAGCTTTCATACGTTGTGGTCACGCCACTGTGAGTATTTTGATAACGCCCTCACCGAATTACTTCACACGAAGCTCAAGGCGACGTTTGAAGCAAATGTGTGGAACGATGTCTTTGCCTCAGCAGGTGAAGACTTTGAGACAGAGCGTCGTATTCTCCTGCATCAACTTTCATCTGTTGAGCAGAAAATGCAGGCAGTTATCAACAACACCAGTTTTATTCAGTCACAATCATTCCTCGAAGCCCTAGAGCGTGAATATACCAACTTAGGAGAGGAAAAAGCGCGGCTAGAGAACAAACTTGCAGACCTCGCTAGCCGCGAAAACCAACAAGACTCACTCATGGAAATGGCAAAACAGGTGCAACACATCCTTGCTTCTTGGAATGACCTAGACATTGATACAAAGCGCAGCGTCGCGCAGAGTTTTATCTCACGTATCGTCATTACAACGACTGGCAAGCATAAGCCAGTCATCGCTGAAATCATCTGGAAAGACAATACCAGTGACACTGTCCATATCGCTTACCGACTGGATGCGTCTATCACTTGGTTTGCAGAAGAGGTCGAAACACTCACACGCTTTATTGACGAAGGCGCAGATCAAGTAACAATTGCCGCTTCTCTTCCGAATCGTAACTGGCACGCAATTCGCCTCAAGGCATATGAAATTATCGGCAAACGAAACTTTCACATTTCACCCAAGCCCATCCGTGATGAAGAAAAGTACGAGGATTATCTTGTCCGTTTAGAACGGGACGGTGAGAAAGCCAATCGCACCAGTGGTAATCGATGGACAAATGACGAACTTGAAGTATTGGAGGAATTGCTTGCTCAACGGGCAACACAGCTTGAAATTGCTGCTGCATTGCCCGTAAGAAGTTGGGAAGCTATCCGCAAGAAGATCGTCAAACTTCATGGGGATAGCTCAATGGTTACTGCGACTGGACAGTTGGAAGATGGTGAGCGGATTTCGGACTACCTGAAGCGGTGTCCTGAAGCCGCCGCTGCGATGGAATTTTCATCTTTAGACTATTGGTCACGACGAACACTGATGAGAACGCCATCGCGCCGGCGGCGAACATCGGCACCAGCAGGCCGAGCATCGCGACGGGGATCAGGATGATGTTGTAGAAGAACGCCCAGAACAGGTTCTGGTAGATTGT